>NZ_CP095855.1:1707500-1710000 GCF_023100805.1 Chitinophaga filiformis | reverse complement strand
CGTTGGGGTTGCAAAGGTAATCATTTTTTCATTCTTACCAAATCTTTTTTGAAGATTTTATCACCCTACTTTTCTGATTTATACATGCTTATATCTAAGCACTTTATATCATCTTTTCGGATTGCCAATTGTAAAGAACTAACGAACTGATTACTAATTTGATAGCATTACTATCACCTTATTACCGGATTTCAATTGATTTTTTGTCAATCTTCTTCATTTGCGGTGATCGCCTTTTCTATCATCGTGACTGAGTTTCAGCGCACTTTAGCACTGAGGCACGTTGTTTTAAAGGCAGACTGCAAAGATACAATCCATTTGCCTGTGCAACAAAAATTAACCTGTCTTTTTACCGTAAGTGGCGGTAGTAGTGGTAGAGATCTTAGTATAAGGGAACTAATTTGAAGTTTAGTTCTGTGTAGTGAGGATAAAAAAGCCCGGTACGATGAACGTACCGGGGCTTCTTTAAATAAATATGGCAGCTACCTACTCTCCCGCATGATAGTGCAGTACCATCGGCCATGAGGGGCTTAACTTCTCTGTTCGGAATGGGAAGAGGTGAACACCCTCGGCATAACCACCATAAGATCTTTACTATATTAGAATGATCTTCGTCTTTTGAGTCAGCACTATTTCAGCGATTGATCTGACTCCAGACTTGCAATAAGATACATATTGGGAAAGTCGTAATAGTTTATCACAAAAAATAAAATTAAAGCTTACGGGCAATTAGTACTACTCGGCTTCGATGTTACCACCCTTACACCTGTAGCCTATCAACGTCGTAGTCTCCGACGGCCCTTAAAAGTAAACTCATCTTGAGGTTGGTTTCACGCTTAGATGCTTTCAGCGTTTATCCTTTCCGTACATAGCTACTCAGCACTGCACCTGGCGGCACAACTGATACACCAGCGGTACGTACGACCCGGTCCTCTCGTACTAAGGTCATGTCCTCGCAATTTACTAACGATCACAACAGATAGGGACCGAACTGTCTTGCGACGTTCTGAACCCAGTTCACGTGCCACTTTAATCGGCGAACAGCCGAACCCTTGGGACCTTCTCCAGCCCCAGGATGTGACGAACCGACATCGAGGTGCCAAACCTCCCCGTCGATATGAGCTCTTGGGGGAGATCAGCCTGTTATCCCCGGAGTACCTTTTATCCTTTGAGCGATGGCCCTTCCATACAGAACCACCGGATCACTTTAGCCAGCTTTCGCTCCTGCTCGGCTTGTCGGCCTCACAGTCAAGCACCCTTTTACTAATGCGCTCTGCGTACGATTACCAACCGTACTGAGGGTACCTTTGCGAGCCTCCGTTACTTTTTAGGAGGCGACCACCCCAGTCAAACTACCCACCAAACAATGTCCCTGTCTCCAGGTTAGACTCTAAACAACAGAAGGTTGGTATTTCAACGTTGACTCCACAACTCCTGGCGAAGCTGCTTCATAGTCTCCCAACTATCCTACACATCTGTTGTTCAAAATCAATGTTAAGTTGTAGTGAAGGTTCACGGGGTCTTTCCGTCCCGTTGCGATTAACCGGCATCTTCACCGATACTACAATTTCACCGAGCTCGTGGTAGAGACAGTGTCCAACTCATTAGACCATTCGTGCAGGTCGGAACTTACCCGACAAGGAATTTCGCTACCTTAGGACCGTTATAGTTACGGCCGCCGTTTACTGGGGCTTCAGTCAGAAGCTTTGGCTTGCGCCGAACATCCTTCCTTAACCTTCCAGCACCGGGCAGGTATCAGGCTCTATACGTCATCTTTCGATTTTGCAGGGCCCTGTGTTTTTGTTAAACAGTTGGTTGGACCATTTTACTGAGACTGCATCACTGCAGTACGCCTTATCCCGAAGTTACAGCGTCAATTTGCCTAGTTCCTTTACCACGGATCACTCGAGCGCCTGAGGATATTCTCCTCGACTACCTGTGTCGGTTTACGGTACGGGCTGCTATAACCGAACCTTAGAGGTTTTTCTTGGAAGTCTGATTAGGGACATTATCAGCGCGGCCGAAGCTTTGCTGTACTATCAGGTTCATCATCCCGTGCGGATTTGCCTACACAGAATATAACTACCCCCTTTAACGCACTATTCCGTAAGTGCGCAGTCCTTTCACTACTCCGTTACCCCATCGAAATTATAGCAGGTACTGGAATATTCACCAGTTTGCCATCAGCTACGCCTCTCGGCTTTGCCTAAGGACCCGACTAACCCTGATCCGATTAGCGTTGATCAGGAACCCTTAGTCTTACGGCGAATAGGTTTTTCACCTATTTTATCGTTACTTATGCCTACATTTTCTTTTCTAAACGCTCCAGCATACCTCGCGATACACCTTCAATGCAGTTTAGAATGCTCCCCTACCGATACACCACCTAGTGGCGATCCTAAAGCTTCGGTTGTATGTTTGATGCCCGATTATTTTCCGTGCTCAAACCCTCGACCAGTGAGCTGTTACGCACTCTTTAAATGAATGGCTGCTTCCAAGC
>NZ_CP095855.1:1697500-1702500 GCF_023100805.1 Chitinophaga filiformis | reverse complement strand
CGAAGCTTTGCTGTACTATCAGGTTCATCATCCCGTGCGGATTTGCCTACACAGAATATAACTACCCCCTTTAACGCACTATTCCGTAAGTGCGCAGTCCTTTCACTACTCCGTTACCCCATCGAAATTATAGCAGGTACTGGAATATTCACCAGTTTGCCATCAGCTACGCCTCTCGGCTTTGCCTAAGGACCCGACTAACCCTGATCCGATTAGCGTTGATCAGGAACCCTTAGTCTTACGGCGAATAGGTTTTTCACCTATTTTATCGTTACTTATGCCTACATTTTCTTTTCTAAACGCTCCAGCATACCTCGCGATACACCTTCAATGCAGTTTAGAATGCTCCCCTACCGATACACCACCTAGTGGCGATCCTAAAGCTTCGGTTGTATGTTTGATGCCCGATTATTTTCCGTGCTCAAACCCTCGACCAGTGAGCTGTTACGCACTCTTTAAATGAATGGCTGCTTCCAAGCCAACATCCTGGCTGTTATAGGATTTGAACTTCGTTTGTTCAACTTAACATACGATTAGGGACCTTAGCTGTTAATCTGGGTTATTTCCCTCTCGGCCATGGACCTTAGCGCCCACAGCCTCACTCCCGTAGATATATCATAGCATTCGGAGTTTATTAGGGTTTGGTAGGCGGTGAAGCCCCCTAGCCCAATTAGTAGCTCTACCTCTATGATAACTCTGTATACGAGGCTGTTCCTAAAAACATTTCGGGGAGAACGAGCTATCTCTCAGTTTGATTGGCCTTTCACCCCTATCCACAGGTCATCCCATAGCTTTTCAACGCTAATGAGTTCGGTCCTCCAGTTTGTGTTACCAAACCTTCAACCTGCCCATGGATAGATCACAAAGTTTCGCGTCTACCCCTACTGACTATACGCTCTGTTAGAACTCGCTTTCGCTGCGGCTCCGTAACTTAAGTACTTAACCTTGCCAGTAAGGAGTAACTCGTAGGCTCATTATGCAAAAGGCACGCCGTCATCCTTGCGGACTCCGACCGCTTGTAGGCGCACGGTTTCAGGTACTATTTCACTCTTCTGTTCGAAGTGCTTTTCACCTTTCCCTTACGGTACTGGTTCACTATCGGTCTCTAGGGAGTATTTAGCCTTATCAGATGGTGCTGACTAATTCACACAGGATTCCTCCGGTCCCGCGCTACTCAGGATACTACACGTCCATCAGAATTTCTGCCTACAGGGCTTTCACCTGCTGTGGCTCATCTTTCCAGATGATTCAGCTTGATCTGATCTTCTAAAAGTAGTCCTATAACCCCGCGGCAGCACGCCACCGCGGTTTGGGCTGGTCCCCGTTCGCTCGCCACTACTTAGGGAATCATTAATTTATTTTCTTTTCCTGCAGGTACTTAGATGTTTCAGTTCCCTGCGTTGGCCTCCTTACGGATAATACATCTTCAATGTATTGGGTTGTCCCATTCGGAAATCTACGGATGTAACGATCGTTTGCATCTCCCCGTAGCTTATCGCAGCTTACCACGTCCTTCTTCGCCTCCTAGAGCCTAGGCATCCACCATGCGCCCTTATTCGCTTTAAATATCTTCAAAGCTTTTTGTAATTCTACTATTACAACTTGTTTTCCCAATATGTCAAAGAACTTCGATTCAGCTTTCGCCTCATCACTGTCAATGTCTCAGATCCGATCTGTGTGGCACTTGCTGCCTGACATCATTTTCTATACTATATTTAAGAACTTCTTTTCTGCTGTCCCGTTCGCGTCGTTTGCGTTGGGGTTGCAAAGGTAATCATTTTTTCATTCCTACCAAATCTTTTTTGAAGATTTTATCGTCCTACTTTTCTGATTTATATATGCTTATATCTAAGCACTTTATATCATCTTTTCGGATTGCTATTTGTAAAGAACTATTCTATAATTACTGAGTTGATAGGCTTACTATCATGTTATCGCTGATTTTCTGTCGCTGTCTGTGCTGATCGTTTCCGCTGCCAACATCCGCTCCTTCTTCACCGTGCTGATTTACAGTATTGTTTATATACTGACACACGCTGCTTTAAAAGCGGACTGCAAAGATACAATCCTTTCACTTTTACAACAAAATTTAACCAGTCTTTTTTGCTTCTACCGTAAGTGCGGTATACTATCTGTAAAGGGGGAACTAATTTGAAGTTTAGTTCTGTGTAGTGAGGATAAAAAAGCCCGGTACGATGAACGTACCGGGGCTTCTTTAAATAAATATGGCAGCTACCTACTCTCCCGCATGATAGTGCAGTACCATCGGCCATGAGGGGCTTAACTTCTCTGTTCGGAATGGGAAGAGGTGAACACCCTCGGCATAACCACCATAAGATCTTTACTATATTAGAATGATCTTCGTCTTTTGAGTCAGCACTATTTCAGCGATTGATCTGACTCCAGACTTGCAATAAGATACATATTGGGAAAGTCGTAATAGTTTATCACAAAAAATAAAATTAAAGCTTACGGGCAATTAGTACTACTCGGCTTCGATGTTACCACCCTTACACCTGTAGCCTATCAACGTCGTAGTCTCCGACGGCCCTTAAAAGTAAACTCATCTTGAGGTTGGTTTCACGCTTAGATGCTTTCAGCGTTTATCCTTTCCGTACATAGCTACTCAGCACTGCACCTGGCGGCACAACTGATACACCAGCGGTACGTACGACCCGGTCCTCTCGTACTAAGGTCATGTCCTCGCAATTTACTAACGATCACAACAGATAGGGACCGAACTGTCTTGCGACGTTCTGAACCCAGTTCACGTGCCACTTTAATCGGCGAACAGCCGAACCCTTGGGACCTTCTCCAGCCCCAGGATGTGACGAACCGACATCGAGGTGCCAAACCTCCCCGTCGATATGAGCTCTTGGGGGAGATCAGCCTGTTATCCCCGGAGTACCTTTTATCCTTTGAGCGATGGCCCTTCCATACAGAACCACCGGATCACTTTAGCCAGCTTTCGCTCCTGCTCGGCTTGTCGGCCTCACAGTCAAGCACCCTTTTACTAATGCGCTCTGCGTACGATTACCAACCGTACTGAGGGTACCTTTGCGAGCCTCCGTTACTTTTTAGGAGGCGACCACCCCAGTCAAACTACCCACCAAACAATGTCCCTGTCTCCAGGTTAGACTCTAAACAACAGAAGGTTGGTATTTCAACGTTGACTCCACAACTCCTGGCGAAGCTGCTTCATAGTCTCCCAACTATCCTACACATCTGTTGTTCAAAATCAATGTTAAGTTGTAGTGAAGGTTCACGGGGTCTTTCCGTCCCGTTGCGATTAACCGGCATCTTCACCGATACTACAATTTCACCGAGCTCGTGGTAGAGACAGTGTCCAACTCATTAGACCATTCGTGCAGGTCGGAACTTACCCGACAAGGAATTTCGCTACCTTAGGACCGTTATAGTTACGGCCGCCGTTTACTGGGGCTTCAGTCAGAAGCTTTGGCTTGCGCCGAACATCCTTCCTTAACCTTCCAGCACCGGGCAGGTATCAGGCTCTATACGTCATCTTTCGATTTTGCAGGGCCCTGTGTTTTTGTTAAACAGTTGGTTGGACCATTTTACTGAGACTGCATCACTGCAGTACGCCTTATCCCGAAGTTACAGCGTCAATTTGCCTAGTTCCTTTACCACGGATCACTCGAGCGCCTGAGGATATTCTCCTCGACTACCTGTGTCGGTTTACGGTACGGGCTGCTATAACCGAACCTTAGAGGTTTTTCTTGGAAGTCTGATTAGGGACATTATCAGCGCGGCCGAAGCTTTGCTGTACTATCAGGTTCATCATCCCGTGCGGATTTGCCTACACAGAATATAACTACCCCCTTTAACGCACTATTCCGTAAGTGCGCAGTCCTTTCACTACTCCGTTACCCCATCGAAATTATAGCAGGTACTGGAATATTCACCAGTTTGCCATCAGCTACGCCTCTCGGCTTTGCCTAAGGACCCGACTAACCCTGATCCGATTAGCGTTGATCAGGAACCCTTAGTCTTACGGCGAATAGGTTTTTCACCTATTTTATCGTTACTTATGCCTACATTTTCTTTTCTAAACGCTCCAGCATACCTCGCGATACACCTTCAATGCAGTTTAGAATGCTCCCCTACCGATACACCACCTAGTGGCGATCCTAAAGCTTCGGTTGTATGTTTGATGCCCGATTATTTTCCGTGCTCAAACCCTCGACCAGTGAGCTGTTACGCACTCTTTAAATGAATGGCTGCTTCCAAGCCAACATCCTGGCTGTTATAGGATTTGAACTTCGTTTGTTCAACTTAACATACGATTAGGGACCTTAGCTGTTAATCTGGGTTATTTCCCTCTCGGCCATGGACCTTAGCGCCCACAGCCTCACTCCCGTAGATATATCATAGCATTCGGAGTTTATTAGGGTTTGGTAGGCGGTGAAGCCCCCTAGCCCAATTAGTAGCTCTACCTCTATGATAACTCTGTATACGAGGCTGTTCCTAAAAACATTTCGGGGAGAACGAGCTATCTCTCAGTTTGATTGGCCTTTCACCCCTATCCACAGGTCATCCCATAGCTTTTCAACGCTAATGAGTTCGGTCCTCCAGTTTGTGTTACCAAACCTTCAACCTGCCCATGGATAGATCACAAAGTTTCGCGTCTACCCCTACTGACTATACGCTCTGTTAGAACTCGCTTTCGCTGCGGCTCCGTAACTTAAGTACTTAACCTTGCCAGTAAGGAGTAACTCGTAGGCTCATTATGCAAAAGGCACGCCGTCATCCTTGCGGACTCCGACCGCTTGTAGGCGCACGGTTTCAGGTACTATTTCACTCTTCTGTTCGAAGTGCTTTTCACCTTTCCCTTACGGTACTGGTTCACTATCGGTCTCTAGGGAGTATTTAGCCTTATCAGATGGTGCTGACTAATTCACACAGGATTCCTCCGGTCCCGCGCTACTCAGGATACTACACGTCCATCAGAATTTCTGCCTACAGGGCTTTCACCTGCTGTG
>NZ_CP095855.1:1692500-1695000 GCF_023100805.1 Chitinophaga filiformis | reverse complement strand
AATGTTAATTGCCGTTCCTCGTGGAACACAATTTTTCACGCGGACTGCAAATATACAATCCTTTCAGCTGTGCAACAAAAATTAAGTTGTCTTTTTTACCGTAAGTGGCGGTAGCAGCGGTTTGAGTAAGATCTCAATATTAGGTAAGGCGACTATTTGAAGTATAGTACCACTGTAGTGAGGATAAAAAAGCCCGGTACGATGAACGTACCGGGGCTTTTTTAAATAAATATGGCAGCTACCTACTCTCCCGCATGATAGTGCAGTACCATCGGCCATGAGGGGCTTAACTTCTCTGTTCGGAATGGGAAGAGGTGAACACCCTCGGCATAACCACCATAAGATCTTTACTATATTAGAATGATCTTCGTCTTTTGAGTCAGCACTATTTCAGCGATTGATCTGACTCCAGACTTGCAATAAGATACATATTGGGAAAGTCGTAATAGTTTATCACAAAAAATAAAATTAAAGCTTACGGGCAATTAGTACTACTCGGCTTCGATGTTACCACCCTTACACCTGTAGCCTATCAACGTCGTAGTCTCCGACGGCCCTTAAAAGTAAACTCATCTTGAGGTTGGTTTCACGCTTAGATGCTTTCAGCGTTTATCCTTTCCGTACATAGCTACTCAGCACTGCACCTGGCGGCACAACTGATACACCAGCGGTACGTACGACCCGGTCCTCTCGTACTAAGGTCATGTCCTCGCAATTTACTAACGATCACAACAGATAGGGACCGAACTGTCTTGCGACGTTCTGAACCCAGTTCACGTGCCACTTTAATCGGCGAACAGCCGAACCCTTGGGACCTTCTCCAGCCCCAGGATGTGACGAACCGACATCGAGGTGCCAAACCTCCCCGTCGATATGAGCTCTTGGGGGAGATCAGCCTGTTATCCCCGGAGTACCTTTTATCCTTTGAGCGATGGCCCTTCCATACAGAACCACCGGATCACTTTAGCCAGCTTTCGCTCCTGCTCGGCTTGTCGGCCTCACAGTCAAGCACCCTTTTACTAATGCGCTCTGCGTACGATTACCAACCGTACTGAGGGTACCTTTGCGAGCCTCCGTTACTTTTTAGGAGGCGACCACCCCAGTCAAACTACCCACCAAACAATGTCCCTGTCTCCAGGTTAGACTCTAAACAACAGAAGGTTGGTATTTCAACGTTGACTCCACAACTCCTGGCGAAGCTGCTTCATAGTCTCCCAACTATCCTACACATCTGTTGTTCAAAATCAATGTTAAGTTGTAGTGAAGGTTCACGGGGTCTTTCCGTCCCGTTGCGATTAACCGGCATCTTCACCGATACTACAATTTCACCGAGCTCGTGGTAGAGACAGTGTCCAACTCATTAGACCATTCGTGCAGGTCGGAACTTACCCGACAAGGAATTTCGCTACCTTAGGACCGTTATAGTTACGGCCGCCGTTTACTGGGGCTTCAGTCAGAAGCTTTGGCTTGCGCCGAACATCCTTCCTTAACCTTCCAGCACCGGGCAGGTATCAGGCTCTATACGTCATCTTTCGATTTTGCAGGGCCCTGTGTTTTTGTTAAACAGTTGGTTGGACCATTTTACTGAGACTGCATCACTGCAGTACGCCTTATCCCGAAGTTACAGCGTCAATTTGCCTAGTTCCTTTACCACGGATCACTCGAGCGCCTGAGGATATTCTCCTCGACTACCTGTGTCGGTTTACGGTACGGGCTGCTATAACCGAACCTTAGAGGTTTTTCTTGGAAGTCTGATTAGGGACATTATCAGCGCGGCCGAAGCTTTGCTGTACTATCAGGTTCATCATCCCGTGCGGATTTGCCTACACAGAATATAACTACCCCCTTTAACGCACTATTCCGTAAGTGCGCAGTCCTTTCACTACTCCGTTACCCCATCGAAATTATAGCAGGTACTGGAATATTCACCAGTTTGCCATCAGCTACGCCTCTCGGCTTTGCCTAAGGACCCGACTAACCCTGATCCGATTAGCGTTGATCAGGAACCCTTAGTCTTACGGCGAATAGGTTTTTCACCTATTTTATCGTTACTTATGCCTACATTTTCTTTTCTAAACGCTCCAGCATACCTCGCGATACACCTTCAATGCAGTTTAGAATGCTCCCCTACCGATACACCACCTAGTGGCGATCCTAAAGCTTCGGTTGTATGTTTGATGCCCGATTATTTTCCGTGCTCAAACCCTCGACCAGTGAGCTGTTACGCACTCTTTAAATGAATGGCTGCTTCCAAGCCAACATCCTGGCTGTTATAGGATTTGAACTTCGTTTGTTCAACTTAACATACGATTAGGGACCTTAGCTGTTAATCTGGGTTATTTCCCTCTCGGCCATGGACCTTAGCGCCCACAGCCTCACTCCCGTAGATATATCATAGCATTCGGAGTTTATTAGGGTTTGGTAGGCGGTGAAGCCCCCTAGCCCAATTAGTAGCTCTACCTCTATGATAACTCTGTATACGAGGCTGTTCCTAAAAACA